>NZ_VRLS01000068.1:0-1733 GCF_008017825.1 Mesonia sp. K4-1 | reverse complement strand
TAGTTAAAGAGAGGGGATTATCAATGTTGTCGAAGTCTAACGCTTCACCGTATATCATAACCTTAATCCTCTCTTTGTTCTTTCTGATTTATAGTTTAAATTTAATAAGAATCAAACTTAAGCCGTATATAATTTAGTGCTGGTTCTCGCTTGCTTACGAAAATCCTTGCGGATTTTCTATTTGGTTTGTACTTGCTAAATTCATTGCTTTACCACGCACCAAACCATATACAAACACGTTGTAAAACATTTGAAAAAAAAATGAACATTAGGAAATTTAATGAGAATAAAAATATCAAAATTGCTACTAATGTTGCATTATTGATATCATTACTAATCTTATTATTCGACCATTTGAGATATTTACAAACTGCATTGAATTTGGATAATCCGCTAATTCCAAAAGACTTAATTTTTTACGCAAATAAGAGTTACATATTTGGAGGAATATTTGTGATTTTGGGAATAGCTGGAATTATTATTTTTAGAATGCTAAAACTAAATCTGATTGGTTTTATTTTTTGGATGCTACTTATAATAATCTATTTTATAACTATTAACGGACTTTTTATTTAAATTATGTGTGACTTTTTCTTATTTTAATTGGCTATAATTACGCTGATAAAGACTTTAAGCTGACAAACGGAAAATATAAAGCAGTCTACGATGAATAGTTATCAGATTATCCAGAATTTGAGTTTGATATAAGTGGAAAGTATTTAACAGAAATCTACTCTGGACAAAATAGAAATTATATCATCAAAAATCTTGAACAGAATTCATTTAAACTATTACAAAAGAATGGATTCTTTAACTGAATTTTAAAAGCCTTAATCTCAAGCGGAGAACTTTATAATTAAATTACAAATTGCAAAAATGACACCGTGAAATTTACAATGAGTGAATCGGCACGTATTTTCTCATTCTGGAAAATTTGTGCGAAAAAAAACGTTTTACAACAACGTATACCAGCAATTGCGGCTTTGTGTCCTGCGGACACAACCGCACAAGCATAAAAGTCGGGGATTTTTTCTATCTTAGTTGTCTAATTCCCGCAACTGACGGGTATACAAAACCGTTGTGGTGCATTAAAAAACGATAGATGCCAATTAACATTTACATAGAAGAATCAGGAGAAAAGTTGGATTGGCTTTGTGATGAACATTGGGATTTGCCAACTCAAATAGACGCTCTTGAAACTTGGCTGAAAAATAAAGGAAAATCTTTAGCGCCAAGTAAATATGTAGCTGACATTGGGTTTAACATAAGGAAAGACGCAACAGGAGGCGGTGGAGTTTTGAACTCCGAATCAATGGCAATAATGGGAAAGATTGGAATGAATGTCTATTTCTCCGAATATCCATCGGTATCACAAGAAGACAAAGAATGACGAGCGAGCAAAAAGAATTATACAAATCTGTTGACGAAATCCTTTGGAACGAATGGGATCCGATTGGAGTAAATGATGTTGCGCCACGAGATGAATACCAAAGTTATGTCCCAGAAATTTTCTCTTTGCTAATTCAAAATAGAACAGATAAAGAAATTGCCGACAGACTTTATAAAATTGAAACCGAAACGATGGGAGTTATTGGAAGTCGAGTACATTGTCTGATAATAGCGAAGAAATTAATAGAAGAAAAAAATAAAAACGCACCACAACAAAGTACTGTGGTAAAAAACAAGTAAAAACTCACTAATTTTTAGCCAACGTACTTCTGTAAGAATCATCA
>NZ_VRLS01000064.1:0-1881 GCF_008017825.1 Mesonia sp. K4-1 | reverse complement strand
ATTTGTACAACAAGAGCCGTGTGAGGGGAGACTTTCAAGCACGGTTCTGTGAGAGGCTTAGGGTGAAATTCCCTTTGCCTACTCGATCACAAACACGTTGTGTGTAATTATAACAAAATGAACGTTTTAATAATTACATTAACAATCACTACAATATTATTTGTAATTTTGTACATTAATGAACGGACTAAAGAAAAAACCGTTTACATACAAAATCGAGGAGAAAATATTATGGCTTACAGTCCGACAACAATAGCGAATTATTTTATACAAGAAAAAGCCAAATTTGGCAAGCTAACTTCTATGAAGTTAATTAAATTGGTTTATTTAGCTTATAGTTGGTATATAACCCTAAACGGAAAAAATAAACCATTAACCTTGGAAAAAGCGCAAGCTTGGAAATATGGGCCAGTTTTTCCGTCCTTATATAAAGTAATTAAAAGAGAGGGCAAAATTAATGTTTCAGAACCCTTACCGAATGATAAAGAGGAAACTATTTCTAAAGAAGATTCTGAATTTCTAGAAAAAATTTGGGATTTATATGGAAAATATAACGGTGTAGAATTGAGTGCAATGACTCACGCTGAGGGTACACCTTGGAGAGAAGTTTATTGTAGAGATTGTAACTCTGAAATACCAGATGATTCCATCATAGACCATTATTCACCTAAATTAAAACCTGTTGAATAATTGGCTGAATTAAATCTAAATAGGCTTCCTGACCATAATCCCGACCAATTTAAAGACGCAGATATTGATGAAGCAGTATCTGATGAAAAAGAGTGGAATAAAGACATATCCCCAGAAGAGGAACGATTTAGAGGTGAGACCATATTAAGAGAAAATTTAGCGATTGCATTTACAATTATTATTGCATTTTGGTTATTAGCTGTTTTACTTCTTTTAGTTGGTAATACTAATAATTACAAATTAAGTGATAGCGTGCTTAATACACTTCTAATAACAACTACTGCAAATGTTATTGGAATGATGACAATAATTCTTAGAAACCTTTTTCCAAAAAGAGACGGACAAAAATAACTACACACAACAACGGCTATAAAACATAAGGGTTAAATTGCTCACCCTAAACAAGAGCATAAATTAATTTAACAATCACAACCGAAAGGCAACAGCGTAAAACACCTTACGTTCCATAGCCAGAGACGTTAGGCAACATTTGAATGAACTATAGAAATAGAATACAAATTAAGGACTCAAATGAATATCAGGTAACTTCAATTGAATATCTGAAAGGAGTATTGCATACATATTCTGATTTGAACAGGCCAAATTCTAATTTAGATTACGAATACGAAATTATTGAACTTTACAAATCTGAAAATATAATCAAAACTTTAAAAAAGGAATTTTACGTGTTTGAAAACCAACAAATAGAACTTGAATTAATATCTGAAATTGACTTTAAAAGTATTTTACAAAGCTGGTTTTTTAATAATGGTAGCCTGACAGATATAAAACTTAATGATTCAAGAAAAGAAAGTGAAATTCAGAATTTCGTAAATCATCTCAAATCAATACTGAAAATAACCGAAATATATAAAATTGAAAACCTGAAAAGCAGTTTGGAAAATCAATTTAACGAACTTGGTGTTTTTTATCAATATCTACTTTTAAGTTGCCAAAAATCAGATTTCATTTTATATTTTAGATATGATGATTAAAAAACGTTGCCTAACAATGGCTATAAGTAATTGCTTGTTCTCGCCTACTTCTGAAAATCCTCGCGGATTTTCAGTTTAGTGTGTACTTGCAAAGTTTAGTGCTAAACCACGCAAATACTCATAGTGTGCCAAGAATCAACCATGGCAATAAAAGGGTTGAATGCTGTAAATAAGATGATGGTAGGTCCATCAGAGT
>NZ_VRLS01000090.1:0-2289 GCF_008017825.1 Mesonia sp. K4-1 | reverse complement strand
TAGTTAAAGAGAGGGGATTATCAATGTTGTCGAAGTCTAACGCTTCACCGTATATCATAACCTTAATCCTCTCTTTGCTCTTTCTGATTTATACTATAAAATTAATAAGAATCAAACTTAAGACGTATATAGCTCATAGCTTGGTAGTTGCTTAATCGAAGATAATGCTTATTTAGAAAGTCGCCAAATTTTTAAATTTGACGATTTCCAATAAAAAAGATAAATAGTAAAATTTTAAAATCTGGCTTGTGCTCAAACCGAAAATAATCGCTAATTTGCACGCTACGAGCCATATACAAGACCGTTAGCCATTATTAGAAAAACGAAACTCACGAATGAATAATACACCAAGAAAAGTAAAATTTTCGACTATAATTAATATTATGAAAAAGAAACCGATATCAATAATTTTTGGGTTTGGTTTCACTTTTTTTCCATTATTCATTGCTACAATTTTATTAATAATATTTTCATCACTTGGAAATGAAACACCAAAAGTTGATTATGAATTAATAAATACTAAAGGAAAACAAATTACAGCCCAAATAACAGATATTGAAACACAGTATAATGTTACTATTAATGGCGTTAATCCAACAATTATATCATATAAATATTCAGAGAATGGAAAAGAAACTGAATCTAAATATAAAGTTCTTGAAGAAAGAAAAATAGAAAAAATAGAAGTTGGAAACAGTATACAAATTAAAGAACTTAATGGAAATTCGATATTGAAAGATTTAAAACCATATGATTTTGAATCAGGTTTCTTATTACTATTTCCTATTCCATTTCTGGTTATTGGATTACCTTTTCTAATTTATTCAATTCGAAACTTGAAAAAAGAGGTCAAACTCTACAAATTTGGAAAAGTGCTTAAAGGAAAAATTGTTTCTATGATGGCAAAATCTGGACTTCCAATATCTAACGCTGGACAAGGAATTATTGTGCATTATGAATATCAAACATTGAGCGGAAAAAAGATTATTGGAGAATCATTTACAACTGATTTTTCGATTATGAGCGACAAAAAGAAAGGTGATTTTGTTCCAATTTTCGTCTCGGCTGAAAATGAGAAAAAATCTTGTATTGTTCCTAAATTACAGTCATTGAGAAATAATTGGAATATTGAATTTGAATAAAATAACAATGGCTAACACCGTATAAAATTAATTGCTGGTTTTAGCCAGTTTACGAAAGTCCTCGCGGACTTTCTATCTGTGATTTATTTGCTAACTTTAGTGCTTAAACCACGCAACTAATCTTATACAATCACGTTGTGTGTAATGTCCAACGACCACTAAAATTACATTAAAAATTCGTACTTTCACAATATGAAATCAAATTTAATAAAATCACTTACAGATAATTTTGAGTCCAATTCACACAAAACGGATGAAGGAGTTGAATTTTGGCTAGCAAGAGATTTACAACACTTGTTAGAATACTCAAAATGGGATAATTTTCAAAACGTTATATCAAAAGCAAAAACAGCTTGTGAACTATCTGGAGAGGACATTTCTAACCATTTTGCCGACGTCGGGAAAATGGTCTCTATCGGGTCGGGAACTGAAAAAGAAATACCAGACATAATGCTAACAAGATATGCTTGTTATTTGATAGCTCAAAATGGAGACCCAAGGAAAGAAAAAATTGCTTTTGCGCAAAGATATTTTGCTGTACAGACAAGAAAAGCTGAGATAATTGAACAAAAAATGCTTGAATATGAACGTGTTCAAGCTAGAAATAAACTAAAAGAAACTGAGAAAGAATTATCACAAGTAATTTTCGAACAAACAGGCGGAAATAAAAACTTTGCTTTAATTAGAAGTAAAGGAGATACAGCTCTTTTCGGCAGAAACACTCAACAAATGAAAAAGAAATGGGATATTAAAAATAAACCATTAGCTGATTTTATGCCAACTATCCTTTTGAAAGCTAAAGACTTCGCAACTGAAATAACAATATTTAATGCTAAGGATAAAAAAATGAAAACGGAGTCTGCTATTTCAAGAGAACATATAACAAATAATTCAACTGTAAGAAAAACTTTGCTTTCAAGAGGTATAGTTCCTGAGAATTTAAAACCAGAAGAAGACATCAATAAGGTTAGCAGAAAACTAAACAGTGATGATAGAAAAATTTCTAAAAATCCCGACAAACTGAATTAAAACACTACACACAACAATAGTAACCGTTGCACAAGTCTATAATTTCTAATAAAACTATTTTTTTAAGCCGCTTTTAAGCGGTTTTTTTAGTTTTAGACCGTTGATAAACTTGATAAAT
>NZ_VRLS01000082.1:0-2305 GCF_008017825.1 Mesonia sp. K4-1 | reverse complement strand
GTCCCCAATTTGAGATTTCCAGAGTTTAACAAAGAATGGAAGAAGAGAAAGTTATCTGACTTTTTAACATTCAAAAATGGAATAAATGCTTCTAAAGAATCTTATGGATCAGGCTATAAATTTATTAATGTGCTAGACATTATTGAAAATGATTTTATTACTCATCAAAATATAATTGGAGCGGTAAAGATATCTGAAGAAGTATTTAATAAAAATATTGTTGAGTATGGAGATATATTGTTTCAAAGAAGCTCCGAAACAAGGGAAGATGTAGGACAATCTAATGTATATTTAGATAAAAAAGTGCCAGCAACTTTTGGTGGTTTTGTAATTCGTGGAAAACGAATTAAAGATTATAACCCCTTATTTTTGAATTATCTTTTAAAAACTTCTCCTTCAAGAAAGGAAATCACTTCTAAAAGTGGTGGTAGTACAAGATATAATATTGGACAAGATACTTTAAGCAGTGTTGGTATAATAACTACGGAGTTAAAAGAACAAGCAAAAATAGCCTCGTTTCTTTTAAGTATCGAAGGTAGAATCCAAACCCAAAACAAAATAATAGAGGACTATAAGTTGTTTAAGAAAGGGATGATGCAACAACTCTTTCAACAAGAAATTAGGTTTAAAGAGGAGGGGGAAAATTATCCCAAATGGGAAATAAAAAGACTTGACAGTATAGCACACGTTGTTAAAGGAAAACAATTAAACAAACAAGAACTTACAGAAAACGGAACTTATCTTTGTCAGAATGGAGGAATAGAGCCCTCTGGATATACGGAAGAATATAATACCACAGGAGAAACTATAACTATAAGTGAAGGAGGAAATTCCTGTGGTTATGTGAATTATATAAGAGATAAATTTTGGTGTGGTGGTCACTGTTATTCATTATTAAATATTGCATCTGAAATGATAAATTTATTTTTATATCAATATCTAAAATTTCATCAGTCTAAAATTATGTCCTTAAGGGTTGGTTCTGGCTTACCTAATATCCAAAAAAAAGATATTGTCAATTTTAAAATAATTCTACCCTGTAAAGAGGAACAACAAAAAATAGCGAAAGTTCTTTCTGATATTGATAGAAAAATAGAACTTGAAACTAAAATAGTAGCACTGCTAAATCAACAAAAACAGTATTTTTTACAGAACCTATTTATATAAATATATTCTGTAGCAGGTGCTTTTTTTGCTCTTGGTATTGCTTTAAAATTAGCTTTTCTTTTTCAAGTTTCTTATCTATTGAGGATAGGAAATTGGCGATGTTTTTCTGTTCTGAAGAACAAGGAATTTTTATTTTCTCCTTTGAGTAATCCTTAAAATAAATATGCGGAATCGTACTACCTGTTTTATATTTATCAAACTGAACTGTTTTTAATAAGAAATATAAAAAATATAGTGAGTTATCATTTTTAGGCTTTATTCTATCCAAAGTGCCTAAAACGGAAGATTGACCTTCACAAAGCATTGTTCTTCCAACACCAGCTCCATCTTTAACGATAGAGACATAAGGTTTTTCTTCCTGATAAAAATCTATATTTTGTAAATAACCTGTAGCTCCATACACCTTATAACCTCCTGTAATTTCTTGCAATGAATTGGCTGAAATATTAGATGATTCCTTAATACAGATATCTTTAAGTCTTTTTTCATTCCAATTTGAAAATTCATTTTTATCATCTTTAAAGCGCAATTCTTGAGAAAAAATCTTTTGTCTGAACCCAAGCATTAAGGATTCTAATCGGTCAATTATTTTGTTTTGAGTTTCTATTCGGTTACCTATTAAGGATAAAAAGTTTGCTATTTTTATTTGCTCGAAATATTGAGGTGAAAAAAATCTAAAATCATTTATTTGTTGTAGATTCAAATTTGGTTGTGCTCCAACACTGATACTTTCTCGAATATATTTTTTCATTACCCTTGAACTCAGAATAAAAACAATAAAATCTATTACTCCTTTATTTGATAATCTAATTATTGCAAGAGCTTGATTTGTATTTGCTGGTAAAATATTTTTATTGACAATTCCAACTTTTCCTATTGTTGCTCCTGCGATTGCAAATAAAATATCGTTCTCTCTTAATATGGATCTCTTTAATTCTCCTAAATGAGTTTCTTTCTTAATATATAAACACCTATCTGGATTGACGAAAGTGCCATCTAAAGATTCAATTTTTATATATCTAATTCCTGTTTCAGTAAAGTTTTTAGGTGTTGTTCCCTTGGAAATAAAACTAGAAATGTCTCCTAATCGAATTTCTTTCCACTCACTCTCAAAACCCGGGAATCTTAAATTGGGGAC
>NZ_VRLS01000002.1:0-2463 GCF_008017825.1 Mesonia sp. K4-1 | reverse complement strand
TAGTTAAAGAGAGGGGATTATCAATGTTGTCGAAGTCTAACGCTTCACCGTATATCATAACCTTAATCCTCTCTTTGTTCTTTCTGATTTATAGTTTAAATTTAATAAGAATCAAACTTAAGGTGTATATAGTAAATTGTTCAGGTAGTTGTTTACTTGGACTAGGCTCAAATAACAACTAGGTTACTAATATTTTGCTATATTAGTAACCTAAACCATCACAACTTACCATATACTTACCGTTAACTACTATAAAACTTCAAAACAAAAATTCTAACTTTACGAGATTAATCTGGTTTTCGATTTTCTTCCTCTACTCTGTTGTTTAAAAAGTAAAATAAAAGAGATTTAAACAAAACGAGATTGCTCCTGCTTCATTTTAAAAAACCAAAAGCTAGTCGGTTATTGTAATTAATAAAAGTGAGATAAACGAGTTTAATTATAAGTTCTATGAGTAAACAATCTGTACGGCTATTTAAAATCAATAAGTTTTAAGATAAACAAGATTAATAACAATTCTAAGATTAACCAATCTGGTCGGTTAAATAAATCAAAACTTGCGGTTGGATTCTAAGTTAAATTCGAGTAAAATGAGCATTTTAAGTTCCAAAACTGAGATCCAACTAATTTTAGAAAAGCATCAGAATCTGATAATTGAAAAATTCCATTTCAAAAGTTTGATTAGAAATGATTGTCAAATTGTAATACATATTAATATTCTTTAATAATTACAGTAGTTAACAACGTATAACAGCAATTGCTACGGATTTATCCTACGGACAAATCCTTGCCTGCTCAATATTTCAGTATTTTACTTATCTTAGCTCTAAACCACGCAACTGACGGTTATACAAAACCGTTACCACACATTTAAGAAAAATGATTGCGATAATAATATTTATAGGAATTATAATTGGTTTGAACTGCATTCCACTTCTGACTAAAAAGACATTTCCGAAAGTTGAAAAAATAACTGTGCGAATATTATTAGTTGCGACAATTTTACTTTTGACAACTATTTTTCTAGATTTTAATGGATATAAACTGAAAAGTAATTTAGCTTTTAGAATAATTGGATTGTCTTTTATTATTTCAACATTTATATATTTTGCGATTTTTAAGAACACAAGAGAGAAAATATGGAAAATAATATTTTTGACAGTTTTAATAATTGTGAGCTTAATGAATCAAGTTTTATATGAAAAATTAGGTAGTTATGAAATAGCGGATGAATTGAATATGACTGTTAGCCGAGAAGGATTTTTAGCTTGTGGAGAAATTATCAGAATTACGAAATCGGAATTTGGAATTTTCGAAAAAGAACTCTTTTATGATAGCAATCAATGCTTAATTGGAATAACGAAAATAGAAACTGTTGAATTTAATGAAAATGGTGCTGAATTTTTAATTTATCACAATGGAATTTATGATAGTGAAAATCCATACAAATACGAAATAGAAAATAAAAACGTGTGGTAACACCGTATAAAAATAATGCTTAGTTTAGTGCTTAATCAAGAGTCCGTGCACTTTTGTTACGTCTATTTTCCTGCGGAAAATCCTCGCACACAAAACCGCACTATTCTTATACATAAACGTTAGCATTAATTTAAACCTTGAATGAGACAAATTTTATCAATCATTTTATTTTTCATTATTTCTTATGGTTTTTCGCAAAATCAATTGAATATACAAGTAGAACAAATTGAAAAGTCAATAAAATCTAATAGTATATCTGATTTTCAAAAACTAGAAGTTGATTTAGATAACGATAATGATCTAGATTATATATACATTTATCAATGTGCTGAACCTAAATGTATAGAGGTTTATTTAAATGTTAATCAAAAATTGGAAAAGGTTATATCTGAGTTCTGCTATAATTACTATTTATATACTGCAGAGAACAAAAGTTTAATAATAGAACAAAATCATTGTTGTGGAGAAAGTCCTTTTACTTCACATAGAGCTTTTAATTTCCAATCTGACAAAACAATTACCACAGAAAATTATGTGCTTTATAATGAAAGCTATGAACTTTTAAAACCAGAAACTAACCTGTCTTCAACTTATAATGTTAAGGTTTTAAATAACAATTACAATGTTAGATTTTCACCAAATATTAGAGAATACAATGAAAATGAGTCTTTATTTTCTTGTGAACCAAATACCAACATCATTGGAAAATTAAAAGAAAATAGCACTGTAAAAGTACTATCGGAATTAATTAAAGAAAATCGAATTTGGTTATTCGTCGAAATAGAAAGTGAATCTTTAAATTACAAATTATGCAATAACCCAATTGACTATGAATTTAAAGGTCAAAAGTTAAGAGGTTGGATAAGTAACAATTTTGTAGAAAAAATAAAAAACTAATGCTAACACCGGTAACCGTTGCACAAGTCTATTATTTCTAATAAAACTATTTTTTTAAGCCGCTTTTAAGCGGTTTTTTTAGTTTTA
>NZ_VRLS01000066.1:0-2802 GCF_008017825.1 Mesonia sp. K4-1 | reverse complement strand
AGGATTAATGAGAATAACCAGCAGCTATTTTCAACGGTTCAACATGATCTTCAGGATATACTGAACTCTCCCTACATCCATGCCAACGAGGTAACCAAGGTTTCCAATTCCTTTAATAAAATTATTGAAAGGAGCCTTGATGACCTAGACTTTATTGATGAGATACTCTCCAGTGATTATTTAAAAATGAGTGATGGGGAAAGAGCAAAAGTGTTGAAAGAGAAGGAACGCCAGTCCGAGGAAATGGTCTTTGAAATCACTCAAAAAACCAAACGTTATCGGGATATCATCTCCTTCCGCGAAATGCAGGATAAAATCAACAATCGAGAAAACGGATTCTGATGACTGCCATGATCTTTTTAGGAATTGGGTTGGAATATATAGATTCCGTCTTTCAAGTGATTAAAAACAGTGATTTTTCACAATATACCATTGCTGGAATGAAGGTTTTGGCGGTACTCTTTTTCTTGATCAATATCCTAAAAAAATATAGCGAAGGGGTAACCGATAAAGAGGGTTACACTTGGGGATTGAGTCCTGGGGAATTAGCTAAAAACTTTGTTATTGTCTTGCTGGTTATTTTTTCAACTCAAGTACTTGGATTTTTTGACGGTATTTTGGTGGCCATTGAGTCTCAATATCGGTTGACGGCACCGGCACTTTTACCGCTTCAATTACAAGATATTGAATTGGAAAAAGACATTGGGGGCTGGGATGCGGCTACAAAAGCGATGTCTTTACTCTATGATGCCCTAGTAACCCCACTTTACCCCGTTAAGGTTTTCTCTTTTGTAATCGGACTGTTTCTTTGGGTACTGGATTTATTTATCTATCCACTTTTCTTGGCGGAACGCTATTTTCTCTTGGGAATTATGCAAGCCTTTTTCCCCTTGGTAATCAGCCTCTCCGTTTTTGAAAAGTTTAGGTCTTTGGCTTATAACTTTTTCAAACTTTATGCAGCGGTCTATATGTTGGTCCCGGCTTTCTTTCTGGTGAATGTTTTTGTCAATCAACTCTATACGGAGATCAATACCAATTTTTGGTCGAACCTTTTGGGGTCATCCGCAGGAAACGAGATGATCAAAATTATTGTAGAGGCTGGCTCAATAGCCTTTATCGTGTTTTTAAAATTCAAGTTATACAAAAGGGCAACCTCATTCACGTTTCGATTATTTAGCAATTAAAACAGATAAAATGAAGACACCTTATAAAAATATTTATACCGTTTTGAAAACCAACCGGTTCATTGTCGTTTTTGTGGTTTCCATGGCATTGGGATCCCTTATCTACTCTGGCTGGATCGTTTATGATATAAATAAAAAAGCACTCAATCATGCGTTCGCCATCAATACTAATGGTGCTGTGATTCCTTTGCAATGGGTAGATCAAAAAGATAACTTAAAGGTAGAAGCTTTGGATCACCTGCGTTTATTTCATACCTACTTTTATCAGATCAATGCTACTAATTTTAAAAAAAATCTTGAAAAGGCACTTTGGTTAGGTAACAGTTCTGTTGATAATGTCTATCAACAAAAAAAATCAAATGGTGTCTATAACCGAATCTTACAATACTCCCTTATACAAAAAGTTATTAGCATAGATTCTAAAGTGGATCTGTCTCAAGAGCCTTATCGATTTAGGACCACTACTATTTTTGAAATCAATAGAGGGAAAGTAACCGATAAGTACCAGCTGGTTTCTTCTGGCGATCTAGTGCATGTAGATAGAAGCTACCCCCACAATACCCATGGTCTATTGATTACAAATTACTTTGAAAATTCGTTAAAAAAAATAAACAACGATAACCCATAATCAACTTAACATGTAAACCCCATGGGTTGCCATAAAAAATATATTATGAAAATAAAAAAAAATAAAATTGTTTTTATTTCTGTACTCGCTACTATTCTCCTTTTTATCATTAGTTATTCCATTTTAATGTTGGGGGATGAAAAAAATACAGAAGAGCTAAAACAGACGACTGTTCCTAAATTAAAAGAAGAAAAGGAAACCTATGGTTCTAAATTAGAAGCTATTAATGACCTCAAGGAAGAAAGAGAAAACAATGCGCCAAGTCCATATGATGAAAATTTATTGGACTCCCTAGGATATTATGATCTTGATTATGTAAGAAAGGAAAAGAAGAGGGTCGTAGATAGTATAGTTTTAGCCAACAGGATCTCTTATAACGAAAATCGTTATGAAAGTAAAACCAATGCGTTGACCAATATAGATAGCACAAGGGTTGATGCCGATAAAAAAGAAACGCTATCGGCTAAAGAGATAAGCTTGGAGCATCAACTTTTCTTTGCCTCTGAACCCGCTAAAGGTGAGCTTTCCCTTGCAGCAGAAACAGATGCCCATATATACGCAGCTGTAGATGGAAAGCAGGTAGTAAAAAAGGATTACCGTTTACGCATGCGACTGATGAGAAAAGCTAAAATAGCAGGGAAAATATTTCCAAAAAATACCCCTGTTTTTGGTTTTATAAAATTCCAACCGAACCGTGCTATGGTGGAAATCAACAACATTGACCATCAACCCGTAGAACTCTTGGCCTTTGATTTACAAGATGGGAATGAAGGCATTTACGTGGAGAATAGTTTTCAGGCCGATGCTAGCCAAGAAGTCCTAGATGATGTGGTAGGCGATATAAATATTCCAACTATTCCCCAAGTGAGCGGTATCACTAAAATTTTCCGTCAAAGCAATCGCAATGTAAAGGTTACCATAACCAATAATTATCAACTTTTATTAAAACCTCAATTATGAAAACTTATCAATTTTTTACCATTTTAATTA
>NZ_VRLS01000091.1:0-2803 GCF_008017825.1 Mesonia sp. K4-1 | reverse complement strand
AGGATCAATGAGAATAACCAGCAGCTATTTTCAACGGTTCAACATGATCTTCAGGATATACTGAACTCTCCCTACATTCATGCCAATGAGGTAACCAAGGTTTCCAATTCCTTTAATAAAATTATTGAAAGGAGCCTTGATGACCTAGATTTTATTGATGAGATCCTTTCCAGTGATTATTTAAAAATGAGTGACGGGGAAAGAGCAAAAGTACTGAAGGAAAAGGAACGCCGATCCGAGGAAATGGTTTTTGAAATCACTCAAAAAACAAAACGTTATCGTGATATCATCTCCTTCCGCGAAATGCAAGATAAAATCAATAATCGCGAAAACGGATTCTGATGACTGCCATGATCTTTTTAGGAATTGGGTTGGAGTATATAGATTCCGTATTTCAAGTGATTAAAAACAGTGATTTTTCACAGTATACCATTGCTGGAATGAAGGTTTTGGCGGTACTCTTTTTCTTGATCAATATCCTAAAAAAATATAGCGAAGGGATGACCGATAAGGAGGGTTACACTTGGGGCTTGAGTCCTGGGGAATTAGCTAAAAATTTTGTCATTGTCTTATCGGTTATTTTTTCAACCCAAGTACTTGGATTTTTTGACGGTATTTTGGTGGCCATTGAATCTCAATATCGGTTGACGGCGCCGGCACTTTTACCGCTTCAATTACAGGATATTGAATTGGAAAAGAACATTGGGGGCTGGGATGCGGCTACAAAAGCGATGTCTTTACTCTATGATGCCCTAGTAACCCCACTTTACCCCGTTAAGGTTTTCTCCTTTGTGATCGGGCTGTTTCTTTGGGTACTGGATTTATTTATCTATCCACTTTTCTTGGCGGAACGCTATTTTCTCTTGGGAATTATGCAAGCTTTTTTCCCCTTGGTGATCAGCCTCTCCGTTTTTGAAAAGTTTAGGTCCTTGGCCTATAACTTTTTCAAACTTTATGCGGCGGTCTATATGTTGGTTCCAGCGTTCTTTTTGGTAAATGTTTTTGTCAATCAACTCTATACGGAGATCAATACCAATTTTTGGTCGAATCTTTTGGGGTCATCCGCAGGAAACGAGATGATCAAAATTATTGTAGAGGCTGGTTCTATAGCATTTATTGTGTTCTTAAAATTCAAGCTGTACAAAAGGGCAACCTCATTCACGTTTCGATTATTTAGCAATTAAAACAAATAAAGATGAAGACACCTTATAAAAATATTTATACCGTTTTGAAAACCAATCGGTTCATTGTCGTTTTTGTGGTTTCCATGGCATTGGTATCCATTATCTACTCTGGCTGGATCGTTTATGATATAAATAAAAAGGCACTCAGTCACGCGTTCGCCATCAATACCAAGGGTGCAGTGATTCCTTTAGAGTGGGTAGATCAAAAAGATAATTTAAAGGTTGAAGCATTGGATCACTTGCGTTTATTTCATACCTACTTTTATCATATCAATGATACTAATTTTGAAAAAAATCTTGAAAAGGCACTTTGGCTGGGTAACAGTTCTGTAGATAATGTCTACCAACAAAAAAGATCAAATGGAGTCTATAACCGTATCTTACAATACTCCCTTATACAAAAAGTCATTAGCATAGATTCCAAAGTGGATTTGTCTCAAGAGCCTTATCAATTTACAACCACTACTATTTTTGAAATCAATAGGGGGAAAGTGACCGATAGGTACCAACTGGTTTCTTCGGGCGATCTAGTGCATGTAGATAGAAGCTACCCCCACAATACCCATGGTCTCTTGATCACAAATTACTTTGAAAATTCATTAAAAAAAATAAACAACGATAACCCATAATCAACTTAACAAGGAAACCCCATGGGTATCCAGAAAAAATATATTATGAAAATAAAAAAAAATAAAATTGTTTTTATTTCTGTACTTGCTACCATTCTCCTTTTTATCATTAGTTATTCCATTTTAATGTTGGGGGATGAAGAAAATACAGAAGAGATAAAACAGACGACTGTTCCTAAATTAAAAGAAGAAAAGGAAACCTATGGTTCTAAACTAGAAGCTATTAATGACCTCAAGGAAAAAAGAGAAAATAATGCCCCTAGTCCATATGATGAAAATTTATTAGACTCCCTAGGGTATTATGACCTTGACTATGTACGAAAGGAAAAGAACAGGGTCGTAGATAGCATAGTTTTAGCCAACAGGATTTCTTATAACGAAAATCGTTATGAACGTAAAACCAATGTGTTGGTCGATATAGATAGCACAAGGGCTAATGCCAATAAAAAAGAAGCGCTATCGGCTAAAGAGATAAGCTTGGAGCATCAACTTTTCTTTGCTTCTGAACCCTCTAAAAGTGAGCTTTCCCTTGCAGCGGAAACAGATGCCCATATATACGCAGCTGTAGATGGAAAGCAGGTAGTCAAAAAGGATTACCGTTTACGCATGCGACTGATAAGAAAAGCTAAAATAGCAGGGAGAATATTTCCAAAAAACACTCCTGTTTTTGGTTTTATAAAATTTCAACCGAACCGTGCTATGGTGGAGATCAATAACATTAATCATCAACCCGTAGAACTCTTGGCCTTTGATTTACAGGACGGGAATGAAGGCATTTATGTGGAGAACAGTTTTCAGGCCGATGCTAGCCAAGAAGTCCTAGATGATGTGGTAGGTGATATAAATATTCCCACCATTCCGCAAGTGAGCGGTATCACTAAAATTTTCCGTAAAAGCAATCGCAATGTAAAGATTACCATAACCAATAATTATCAACTTTTATTAAAACCTCAATTATGAAAACTTATCAATTTTTTACCATTTTAATTA
>NZ_VRLS01000038.1:0-2943 GCF_008017825.1 Mesonia sp. K4-1 | reverse complement strand
GTTTTTCTTGATAATTCTTTTTTCCTTGCATTCCATGAAATTAAGGCTTTTTTGTAACTTGTGCAACAGACACAATGGCTATAAGTAATTGCTTATTCTCGCCTACTTCTGAAAATCCTCGTGGATTTTCAGCTTGGTGTGTACTTGCAAAGTTAAGTGCTAAACCACGCAACTACTCATAGCCGAGACCGTTGTAAACAAGCTGAAAAACGAAGACTATGATACATTTAATTTGGTCAATAATAAACGGAATAATAGTTATTTACTTTCTTTATCTGATTGTTGGATTTATCGCAAGAGGAAAGAAAATTTTTAAACCACAATTTAAAGTTGTCTCAATTTTCATAATGGTAATCGGAATTGTTCAAATAATTTCAGCTTCTGGTTCTGAGAAAAATTCAAACCGAATTTCAATAACTGAAGATTATAATAGAAAAAGCAACTCAGCAATAAAACAAGTAAAATTGGAAAACAATTGGACTTTTGACATTAATATGCTTGTAAAATACTCGATTGAAGAAAACCAATATATCCCAATAGAAAGTAACAGCTTTTTGACTGGACTTGTGAGTGGTTACAATTGGGAATTTAATTCGATTGACACAAATAACTTGAATCCGAATGGAAAGGCTGAATTTATAGCTAACGGAATTTTAAAGTGGAATCTTTTTGGAATCACAGTATATAGTGAATCTAAAACATTTAATGGAACAATTGAATAAAAGCCAGTTTACAACAATGTATAACCGCAATTACGGCGGATTCGACTACGTCCGAATCCACTCGGAATTGCTAACGTTCGTGCTAAACCGAAAAGTAAAACATATAAACCCGTAACTGACGGTTATACGTAACCGTTACCACACATTTTGACCCGTCCTGAATAAAGGCTACATAATTCTAAACATTATGTACAAAAATGACAAAGTAATCAGACGGTATTCCGAATCTTTTAAACTCAAAATTTTAGACGAACTTACCGCAGGAAAATTAAACAAGTATCAACTAGGGAAAGCTTATGGTATTGCACCTTCTACCATTAATGAATGGATTAAGAAGTACAACCGGAAAGACCTAATGAACACCAGAGTAACCGTGAAAACTAAAGATGAGATTACACGTATTAAACAACTTCAAAAAGAGATTGAACAGCTCAAAAAGCTCTTATTGAAAAAAGATATGGATGCTTTAATTGATGATTCATACCTTGAGGTTGCAGCAGAACAGTTAGGATATAAATCTGTTCTGGAGCTAAAAAAAAAGCTAAGTATCAAGCCCTGATCAAGGCCAGAGAAAAATCAAAGGGATTTGCTTCTCTAACTACTATATCTGCTTGTTTCGGACTCAAACGTGATGCTTACTATAAGTACAAACGTAGAGAAGATAAACGTTTTGAGATAGAGAAAAAAGTTATTGCCATAGTCAAGAACAGACGCAGATCCCTTCCTAGAGAAGGTGTTAGAAAACTTACCAGATCACTGGATGAAGAGTTTACAAATGCCCATTTAAAAATAGGAAGAGACACCTTGTTCAACATTCTTAGAAAACATAATATGCTTACACTTAGAAAAAAATACAGTTCCAGAACCACTAACTCATTGCACAGATTCTACAAATACAAGAATATCATCAAAGATGTTGAAGTTACTAGACCTAACCAGGTTTGGGTAAGTGACATTACCTACATCAGAACCATTAAAGGATTTTGTTATTTGGCGCTCATTACAGATATGCACAGTCGTAAAATCGTTGGATACGACATTAGCAACAGCCTGGAACTTAAAGGCTGTGTGAGAGCTTTAAACAAAGCTCTGTATAAAGCTAAAAATGTTAAACAGCTTATACATCATTCAGATAGAGGCATACAGTATTACAGTAATGTTTACACTCAAATTTTAAAGAAAAACAACATCGGTATTAGTATGACAGAAGAAAATCATTGTTACGAAAACGCAGTGGCAGAGCGTATAAATGGCATCTTAAAAGACGAGTTCTATCTCGACCAGACATTTGATAGCCTGCAACACGCAAAGAGAGCAACAAAAAATGCAATTAATCTATACAATGAAATAAGATTACATTTATCTTTAGACTATAAAACACCAAATATGGTATATAAATTAACAGCTTAATTCAATTTTAACCTGTAGCCATATTTCAGGACAAGACATTTGAGAAATGAGCGACAATACAATGACAGAAGGCGTAGCTAAAGATATTATTTTAGAATATGCTGTTGAACATTTTGGAGAACCAATAACCGTGCATAAAATCCATAAAGAATTATTTAAACATAACTCTTTAGAGGAAATTAAGTTTCTTTTTGAAAAAATGAGCAATAAGGTAGACAAAGTTGCAGAAATAGAAATTAGCGAATACAATTCTGTTATTACTGCGAATGAAATAACTAAAAAATTTCTTGAACAAGGTGGTTTTACAGAAACAGAAAAGAAAGCAATTGAACTCAAAAAAAGAGAATTGCATAAAGATGAAGTTGAGTTTGAAAAATCCATTATTGATTTAAGACTTAAAAAATGGCAAGTAAAAACTTTTTGGCCAATATTTATTTTTGCTATCATTGGTTCTGGTTTTGGAGTTTATAATTTCATAAATAGTTTAACGCCTTCAAAAAATACAGAGAAATTAGAACTGCGAATTGAGAAAATGGAATCGGAATTAAAAAAATTGCAAACTTCCATTTCAGACAAAAAAAATCTTGATTCTTTGCAATCGACCAAGGTTTTGACTGATAAAAAAACCATAGAATGATTAATAAATAAATAGCAATAAATAAAGCGGAACTAAATAATATTAAATTTGATTTCGACATAATATTTGATTTAAAAAAATAATAAAAACGTGTGGTAACAAAGAACTGAGGTAAAATCCAACTCTTTTCTACATTAAATTTGAGACATAATTAGTCTGTTCTAAAATCTATGT
>NZ_VRLS01000099.1:0-3022 GCF_008017825.1 Mesonia sp. K4-1 | reverse complement strand
ACAATGGGAATTACTATTTTACCGGAAGGAGATCTGCGAACGGAAGCCAACCCAGTACTGATATAATAGGTGGTCAACAAATTACCGGTTCGTTTTTTCTTGCCAGTTTTGATGCACAGGGTAATTTTCAGTGGCTTCGACAAAACACTACCTCTTTCCAAGGCTTAGGAAGCACTATATACGGTCTTGATTTTGATAACCAAAACAATATTTATATGGGGGGGGTTTTTTTAGGTTTTGGTTATGACACCTTTTTAGGGCAGACTATCACTGAACAAATAGCCCCAAGTTATGTGATGAAAACCAATCCCGATGCCACACAGGTAGATTGGTTTTCTTATTACACCACAAGTTCAGGTTCAGGTTGGGCTAATGGAGATATAAAGTTAAAAAATAATACTCTATTTCTAACTAATCAAGCTGGGAAACAACTTACGTGGGGCAATCAAACTGTCAACATCAATAATTCAGGAGAAGGTACAGAAATTCTTTTAGCAACTTTCGATAAAACTACAGGAGACTGTACCGGTCTTGATTTTATAGTGGGGAACAATGGTCATCCCGATAGAGGTTCTGCCCTTGCCATTGATGCTAATGGAGATGTCCTCATCGGAGGGCAGTTTGAACACACCCTCTATGATAGCAATGGCGGACAGGTGATGAATCCCAACCCTTCCAATACCAACTTTTTTATTGCCAAGTACGCCACGGAGCCCTGCTCTGTATTAGGGGCAAACGCTTGGAAAACACAAAGCATAAAACTATGGCCCAACCCGGCAAGCCGTACTATTCATATTTCGGTTCTATCGACTAGCAGTTACCGTATGTACACTATTACTGGGCAACTGGTCAAACAAGGAGAACTTAACATCGGTAAAAACAGCCTTAGCATACAAGAACTTTCTTCTGGGCTTTACCTTATTGAAACCACCAATACACAAGGAAACAAGCAGGTTAAAAAAATAGTGAAAGAATAAATAAGCATAAAGGTCGTCACCCTGAACTTGGTTCAGGGTCCCATCCTCAATATTTGTTTTTCAATATAGTATGAGATTCCGGATCAAATTTGGAAATACTAAAATAGGGAATTAACGTAATAATAAAAAAGCTTAATTTTAAGTATTTAAAATGAAAACCTATGAAACTCATTTATATATTATCCTGTTTGCTATTGTTACTTTGGAATAATTCTATGACTGCCCAACAAAAAGACTGGCAATGGATTAAACAGGGGGGAGCCAGTATAGAAGGAGACGAAACCGAAGAGGCTTACGATATTGCCACCGATAACGACCGAAATGTATATACGGTTTCGGCTATGGGGATTTATAACTTACAAATAGATGGAAATACCAAAACTTTTTACGGTTCTCCCGCAGGAACTCTTGGTGATTATGCATTGGCAAGCTTTGCTTGCGATGGCACTTACCGTTGGTCAAAGATTATTGGAGGAAATCATAGTGAAACCCCTCCGGTTATCGAAACCGATGATAATGGATTTTTATATATGGCAGGCAAGTTTAATTCCTGTGATAAAGATGAGCCATATCACTATCCGGCTCGAATAGAAAATGATATTATCTTAGACCAAACTTCAACTAGCTGTAGTCTGATGTTTTTAACCAAGTATGATAAAGATGGTACTATGCTATGGTTTAAACAACCAATGGCTCCTACTACTAGTTCAAACGCTATAAGCCATTCTGACTCTGGCGGCCTTGTTGCAACGGCTAATGGTGATCTTCATTGGTTGGTTCGTATCCCACAGGGCACTTATGCCAATGGAGCTTATACCAATAACCAACCGGGTGACACCTGGCATATTTTAAAATATGATAGCAGTGGTAATTTTCTGGGAGGGGTTTATATAGATATGCTATTATCTGGAACAGGTTCATCTTCTTTAAAAATGTATAGAAACCCCTATAATGGTCATTACTATTTTACAGGAAGTAAGGAGCCGAATTCATCGGCTATATTTGATGGTCAACAGGTTACTGGATCATTGTATTTTGCCAGTTTTGATGCTCAAGGTAATTTTAAATGGCTTAGACAAAACACCTATAACCAAGCTATAGGAAGCAATATATACGGGCTTGATTTTGATAGCCAAAACAATATTTATATGGGAGGAGTTTTTTTGGGTTACGGTTATGATACCTTTTTAGGGCAGACTATATCTCAACAGATTATTCCAAGTTATGTGATGAAAACCAACCCCGATGCTACACAGGTAGATTGGTTTTCTTACAATGATTATGGTTCTGGTTGGGGTCGAGGGGCTATTCAACTAAAAGGCAATACACTTTACCTTACAGATCAAGGCGCAACGCAAGTTAATTGGGGCAATCAAACTCTCAACATCAATAATTCAGGAGAAGGTACAGAAATTCTTTTTGCAACATTCGATAAAGCCACCGGAGACTGTACTTCCCTCGATTTTTTACCAGGAAACAATGGTCACCCCGATAGAGGTTCTGCCCTTGCCATTGATGCTAATGGAGATGTCCTCATCGGAGGGCAGTTTGAACACACCCTCTATGATAGCAATGGCGGACAGGTGATGAATCCCAACCCTTCCAACACCAACTTTTTTATTGCCAAGTACGCCACGGAGCCCAGCCCTGTATTAGGGGCAAACGCTTGGAAAACACAAAGCATAAAACTATGGCCCAACCCGGCAAGCCGTGAGATCCACATCTCGGTTCTATCGGATAGCAGTTACCGTATGTACACTATTACTGGGCAACTGGTCAAACAAGGAGAACTTAACATCGGTAAAAACAGCCTTAGCATACAAGAACTTTCTTCTGGGCTTTACCTTATTGAAACCACCAATACACAAGAAAACAAGCATGTTAAAAAAATCGTGAAAGAATAAATAAGCATAAAGGTCGTCACCCTGAACTTGGTTCAAGGTCCCATCCTCAATATTTGTTTTTCAATATAGTATGAGATTCCGGATCAAGTCTGGAATGACAAAAACAACCAATTATTACAAATTATGGATAAGCAATTATTT
>NZ_VRLS01000004.1:0-3795 GCF_008017825.1 Mesonia sp. K4-1 | reverse complement strand
GTTATATACGTCTTAAGTTAGCATTTCAATAAAAACATTAAATTAAGATCTATAAAAAAGAAAGAACAAAGAGAGGATTAAGGTTATTATATACGCAGAAGCTTAAGACTTCGTCAACATTGAAAATCCCCTCTCTTTTCTACACAGATTTCGTACAGTTCTATGAGGCTTTTAGACCTCGATTTTAAGTCGTTGAAACTCGCGTAGGTTGTCCTTTCAAAAAACATTTTCTTATGAATAAAGATATTAAATATTTTGGAATAGACATTAGCCATTTAGTTTTTGATGTTACGGATTCTGAAGGGAATTATTACCAATTTAAAAACAGCATTTCTGGCTTTAGAAAGTTTATAAAACTCTTAGGCTTGAATAGTCATTGTGTGATGGAAGCCACAGGCTATTATCACTATCAGTTGGCTTATTATTTATTAGAGTCTGGGATAAAAGTTTCCGTAGAAAACCCATTAGCAGTTAAGCGCTTTATCCAAATGAAATTGTCAAAAATTAAGACGGATAAAAGTGACTCTAAACTGATTTGTGAATATGGTAAACAAGTTGAGTTGAAGCTATGGAAAGGGAACTCGAAGCATCAAACAGAATGTCTCCAAATGACTAGACTCCTAGCTGTTTATACAAAACAGAGCACAATGCTAAAAAACAAAATACATGGTGAAGCTGTTTTAGGAAATCCCAGTAAAGCAGTTGTAAGTTCTCTCAAACGTAGTTTAAAACAGGTACAGAAAGAAATGAAAACCTTGGAAGATAAACTTTTAATATTGGTAAAAGAAGTACATCAAGATTTATTGACCCGTGTGAAAACCATACCAGGAATTGGAGCGAAAACCTCCCTCATGCTAGTGGTTCTTACCGATGGATTTGAGCGTTTTACAAGCGGAAGTGAATTGTGTAGTTATGCAGGATTAACTCCTATGATTCGCAAGAGTGGAAGCAGTGTAAATGGACGTAGTCGAATAAGTAAAATAGGAAATCAAAAACTCCGTAATTTACTATTTATGTGCAGTTTTAATGCTTGTAAATATAATAAGGCTTGCCAAGATATTTATGACCGTATAGTAGCAAAAGGGAAGAGTAAAAAACTAGCTTTAATTGCTGTGTGTAATAAGTTACTAAAACAGGCTTTTGCTATTGCAAAATCAGGACTAGTATATGATGATTCTTACAGAAGTACGTTGGCTAAAAATTAGTGAGTTTTTACTTGTTTTTTACCACAGTACTTTGTTGTGTGTAGTGCTTCTGGCACTGTTTTTCGTTTCTAATATTTCGCAATAAATCGACTTTACTTTTTTTTTCATATTCTAGTTTAGCTTTCTCAATCGTGGAATTTATAAATTTTTTACCATATTTTTTTTCAATTTCGTTGTTCATAGATTCCGCATAGCACTCTTCCTCAAATGTTGGTGCGTCGCTTGCTTTGATAATGATATTGTAATTTTTTTCCATATATTCCCAGTAAAACATTTCGAAATCTGTCAAGGTAACAGTTCCTAGTATGTCATACTCTCTAATTCCATTTTTGAAATCCATCTTTGCTATTTTTCCGATTGAGTCGCATTCTCTCAATATTGGATAGTCTTCTATTGATGGTGGTTTTTCAGGAATACTTTTACAGCTAATTACAATGAAAAGTATGAAGATAAACAAGGTTTTCATTTATTGAAATTATATTTTTACGTTATTTTTCCGCATTACACACAACGTTTATGTATAAGAATAGTGCGGTTTTGTGTGCGAGGATTTTCCGCAGGAAAATCAGACGTAACAAAAGCGCACGGACTCTTGATTAAGCACTAAACTAAGCATTATTTTTATACGGTGTTGTAAAACGTTTTTATTTCACTTTCTAAATTCCGCTCAAGATAATTCCGATAATTATAATAATCAGCGAAGTTATCAGAAACGGTTTTTTACTTTTATAAATATCCGAAATTAAATTCCAACAATACAAATAAATGAAAATTGGAATCATAAATCCCAAATACACAAAGTCTTTTTCAATTGTCAAATCGACACCAGCAATAAACCAAAACATTCGTAATAGAAAAAGTAATGTTCCAAATAAAATCCAAATCGGATTAATTTGAGCCATTCTTAATTTCAATGTTTTTCTTCTGTTTGTTGCAAATGGTTTACTCATCCACAAATAAGTCGTAAAGCAAAAAGAAAATCCAACAGAAGCAATTCCGATTAAAGTCAAATAATAAGCCGAAAACTCATAGTTTATGATATTCAACCAATTCATTGCTTCTATATTATCTCCAATATTACAAAGCCTTAAAGTTATTCGCAGTAGAGTGTTAAAAATTAAACAATATCCGATTCCAACAATAATTCCGCTATAGAATCTTAATGTTCCAATTTCTTTTATTGAGAAGTCAGATTTGAGTTTTTTCAATTCAGCGTAATGTTTGTCTTAAATGTTTTACAACGTGTTTGTGTATGGCTCGTTGCGGGAAATCCGCGAGGATTTTCCACCGTAACCGAAAGATAGCAAATTGCAATGAATTCCGATTAGGAATTCAGCCGCAATGAGCTATACACGGCTTAAGTTAGCATTTCAATAAAAACATTAAATTAAGATCTATAAAAAAGAAAGAACAAAGAGAGGATTAAGGTTATTATATACGCAGAAGCTTAAGACTTCGTCAACATTGAAAATCCCCTCTCTTTTCTACACAGATTTCGTACAGTTCTATGAGGCTTTTAGACCTCGATTTTAAGTCGTTGAAACTCGCGTAGGTTGTCCTTTCAAAAAACATTTTCTTATGAATAAAGATATTAAATATTTTGGAATAGACATTAGCCATTTAGTTTTTGATGTTACGGATTCTGAAGGGAATTATTACCAATTTAAAAACAGCATTTCTGGCTTTAGAAAGTTTATAAAACTCTTAGGCTTGAATAGTCATTGTGTGATGGAAGCCACAGGCTATTATCACTATCAGTTGGCTTATTATTTATTAGAGTCTGGGATAAAAGTTTCCGTAGAAAACCCATTAGCAGTTAAGCGCTTTATCCAAATGAAATTGTCAAAAATTAAGACGGATAAAAGTGACTCTAAACTGATTTGTGAATATGGTAAACAAGTTGAGTTGAAGCTATGGAAAGGGAACTCGAAGCATCAAACAGAATGTCTCCAAATGACTAGACTCCTAGCTGTTTATACAAAACAGAGCACAATGCTAAAAAACAAAATACATGGTGAAGCTGTTTTAGGAAATCCCAGTAAAGCAGTTGTAAGTTCTCTCAAACGTAGTTTAAAACAGGTACAGAAAGAAATGAAAACCTTGGAAGATAAACTTTTAATATTGGTAAAAGAAGTACATCAAGATTTATTGACCCGTGTGAAAACCATACCAGGAATTGGAGCGAAAACCTCCCTCATGCTAGTGGTTCTTACCGATGGATTTGAGCGTTTTACAAGCGGAAGTGAATTGTGTAGTTATGCAGGATTAACTCCTATGATTCGCAAGAGTGGAAGCAGTGTAAATGGACGTAGTCGAATAAGTAAAATAGGAAATCAAAAACTCCGTAATTTACTATTTATGTGCAGTTTTAATGCTTGTAAATATAATAAGGCTTGCCAAGATATTTATGACCGTATAGTAGCAAAAGGGAAGAGTAAAAAACTAGCTTTAATTGCTGTGTGTAATAAGTTACTAAAACAGGCTTTTGCTATTGCAAAATCAGGACTAGTATATGATGATTCTTACAGAAGTACGTTGGCTAAAAATTAGTGAGTTTTTACTTGTTTTTTACCACAGTACTTTGTTGTGG